>NZ_JAMDLG010000022.1 GCF_023721715.1 Parasegetibacter sp. NRK P23 | reverse complement strand
ATTTTGCAACGTCAAACGAAATAAATTTTAGACCAATGAATAAAGAAAAAAAAATCTATTGGACAGTAACCATTATCACAATGGTTTTAATTGTGTTACCCTCTTATTTCGCTCCTCGTGAATACTTAATTGAAACCATTCGCAGAATGGAATTTCCAAGTTATTTTGGATTAGAGTTAGATATTCTAAAAATTGTTGGTGCAATAGTAATTCTAGTTCCTGCAATTCCAAAAATATTCAAAGAATGGGCGTATGTAGGTTTCGGAATACTTTTGTTGTCAGCAAGTTTAGCACATTGGCTTGTTGACGGACCTGTAAAAGGCATTGCACCACTTGTTCCTTTTGTAATTCTTTCTGTGTCTTACTACTATTTCAGAAAAATGAATTATGCGAAATAAAATATTCATCGCAATTTTTTCGATGAGTTGTCTAACGGGTTGCGGTCAGCAAGCCGAGAAGAAAGACAGCGTTGAAACAAAGAATATAACAATAGAAAATAAAATGAAAATAGAAATTTGGTCAGATATAATGTGTCCGTTTTGCTATATCGGAAAACGAAATTTTGAAACAGCTTTGTCGCAGTTTGCAAACAAAGAACAAATTGAAGTAGAATGGAAAAGTTTCCAACTTGACCCAACTATTCCAGAAGTTCCAAAATACCAAGACAATATGTATATGTTTGTAGCTGACCGAAAGGGTTTCAGTTTCGAACAATCAAAGAAAATACATCAAGGCCTAATTCAATACGCTAAAAGTGTAGGACTTGAATACAATTTTGATAAAGCTCTTGTAACAAATTCATTGAAAGGTCATCGTCTAATACAATTTGCCAAAACAATAGGCTTGGGCGAAAAAGTAAAAGAAAGTTTGTTCTATGCGTATTTTACGCAAGGCAAAAATCTTAGCAATGTAGCCACGTTGATTGAGTTGGGAAAAGAAATTGGTTTAACCGAAACCGAAGTCAACGAAGCATTAACTAATTCTTTGTATGTCCAAAAAGTTGAAAGCGATAGTAAAGAGGCCCAAAATTTGGGTGCAAGAGGCGTTCCATTTTTTGTCATAAATCGTAAATACGCAATTGAAGGCGCTCAACAGCCAAACGAAGTTTTAAAAATGCTTGAAAAAGCATTTTCTGAATGGCAAAAAGAAAATCCTATTGTGTTAAAAATTCAAGATGGTCAAGTCTGTGAGCCGAATGGTGATTGTAAATAAATCTGTGGGTTGGGGTCGTCCTACAATGACCGCTAACGTAACGGCTTACTGATGGACGGGAGTTTGGAAACGTGAACAGTCTTGCCGTGAGTGAATTTATTTAAGAAACTGAACAACACGTTACCCGTCTACCCGGCTATTCAGTAAACTGATGTTGTATGCCGTAATTAATCGTCTATGAACTCAGTACCAAACATTAGTGAGATTTGATATTTCTTTGTCATTGGCGACTTTCTCAAGAACAGAGTAATGTCTTTAACACCTCTATCAGCCGGATTCCGAGTTGAGAACTGAGCAATATCACCAATATTTTTATCGTATTCAAACTTCCTTTCTGTCGATAACTCATCAAATAACTGCTTCAAGGTGTCAAAGTATTTATTTGCTGAAACACTGTCGCCGAATTGAATCGCCCAGCCCAAATTAAGAAGCTTTTTGTTCCTTTTCGTTTCACCAATGGTCAGCTCAATCGCCCCTTTTTCAATTGTCAAGTCGAGTAGTGGGCTTTCCGAAAAAGAAAACAAATGCCTTGAACGCCAAGCTTTATTTGATTTCATCTCCATTGCGACATTTAAATCCCATTGCCTCGCAACATTGTCGTCATGCTGAAGTTGTGGGATTGAAAGTAAACTCTTTAAAAGGGAAGCCGACTTTTTTGAAACGTCGACACCAAAGAAAAGTTCATTTACTCTTTGCGAGAAAGTAAGAGTCTGAGACATGGAAAATGTCGAGCTAAAGAGGCCTAGAATTATAAGAATTTTTCGAGTCATTTTTATGGCATACAACGGTACGGCTTTGCGATGGACGGGAGTTTGGAAACGTAAACAGTCTTGCCGAGAATTAATTTAATTTGAAAACTGAGCAACACGTTTATCGTCTTACCCGGCTATTGCAAAACTATTGTTGTAGGCAGCCTTTCTTTTAGTCTTATTAATGGATTTCCTTACTTAAGTTCTGTCAAAAGTATCACAAGGGCTGAAACTTTTTGTCTTTAGGAAACCCGTGCAAATAATTAACTTTAATCTCATAGCCCGTTGCGCCAACTGAACTTTTTAAGTTTGAATATTTTGAAGCGTTTAAAATTGCCGCAGCTTTAGAAAACACCAAAGTGTCCCAGATTGAGAGCCGATGATAAATGTTGCTGTCAAAATTGATTGGAAGTTTTTTGAAAATAATAGTATAAGAAAGCCCTTTTTCTCTTTCGTCTGTCATTAAAATCCTGTCTGAATAAAAGCTATAAAACCTTTTTACGCCACCACTATCAGAGTCTGCATAGACTTTGTCTGCAAAATATTTGTCACTTGAAATATTTACATTGTAAAATTTTATTGTTCCGAATTCAGTCTGCTGTTTTTCAATCAAACTTTTATTGATTGCGCAACTGTATAGTCCGAAAAAAATGAAGAAAAAAACAATTGATTTTACGAAGTTTCGCATGAAAGACTATTTGGCAGTTAAGTCAGTCAACACAATTCTCGCTGTGAACCAACTCGAGCTTTAATGTGGCCGTCGCAAGGTTGCCTACAACGTAAAGGCTTTGCGATGGCCGGGAGTTTAAAACGTAAACAGTCTTGCCAAGATTGAATTTACTTTGAAAAATGATCATCACGTTTACCGTCTTACCCGGCTATTGCAAAACTACTGTTATAGCCAGTTTTAAGAAGCTTAAAACGGTCAAAGCAAATTTGTCAGAACGAAATAATTTATCA
>NZ_JAMDLG010000021.1 GCF_023721715.1 Parasegetibacter sp. NRK P23 | reverse complement strand
TTCCTGTTGCTTGATCGCAGCCACTATTTGGCTCTCGGTAAATCTTGTCTTTTTCATCGTAGTTAACTGTTTAAAGATAAAGAGATAACTCTACTCTAAAACTGACGGAATTGGGGGCCGCTGACAGGAAAATAACAAGTCGTGTCGTGTGGCTTTATTCCACTATAGTAAATGTATCCGCTGTCTGAGTTAAAACTTAAGGATGATATTCCGTATTTGCCTTCATTAATTATTCTAACAAACAGGTGACCTTTAGTTGTGTCGCATTCTGGCTTTTTTGCAGAATGTTCTACACCGTAAATAGTCCTCGTACAAGATAACATTGTCGTACAAAGAATCAAATAAATGCCAAGATTTAAAACATTTAAAGTCGCCATCCTTGAAGGTGAGAGGTTGTCAAAAAGTTGCCTACAACGTGACGGCTTTGCGATGGCCGGGAGTTGAAAACGTAAACAGTCTTGCCGTAGTTGAATTTCTTTGAAACCTAAACATTACGTTTACCGTCTAACCCGGCTATTGCAAAACAATTGTTGTGGGTTAGTGCTTTTATCGCTTAAACCAGTTCTCAATTTTTATTCCGTCTAATTGCTCAAAATGCTTAACATTGTCTGTGACAAGCGTGAGTTTATTTTCAATTGCCGTAACTCCAATTAATAAATCAAACTCGTCATTCATTGGAGTTCCTAAGCGCCTTAGTCGAACCTTTTCTTTCGCATATCTTTTTATACTCCCAAAAATTGGAACAATAGTCACACCGTTAACGAAAGCGTCAACAGATTTGTGCGACTTGACTGTATCACTGCTATTTTCTGCTCCAAATCGGAGCTCAGCCACTGTTATCTCAGAAATAAAAAAATTCTCTCGTCCTTTCTCACGAATAATGTCATTCAGGTTCAACTTACCCCTGAGGTAAAAAACACATATGCTTGTGTCAAGAAGATACTGCATCAAAAGTCAATTTGCTTTTTCCTGAACTTTCTACTTGTCCTAATATCTTTAATTATAGCTTCTGCAGACTTGTCAGACGAAAAAGCGCCATAAGCTTTATAGAAAGCTTTATCCTTATCTTTAACATCTGTCTTTAAAGATTTTGAAAGGCGCTCAATGAGTTCAATCTTGTTTAAAGAACTCAAGCCTTCAAATAAGCCTGAATAACTGTCAACAATACGCCTGTCAGTGTATCTCATATAATAATTTTGCTAAAGTTACAAAAAACTCTTCACCGTTTCAAACGTCCGAAAAGCATTACCCACAACGTAAAGGCTTACTGATGGACGGGAGTTTAGAAACGTAAACAGTCTTGCCGAGATTGATTTAGTT
>NZ_JAMDLG010000020.1 GCF_023721715.1 Parasegetibacter sp. NRK P23 | reverse complement strand
TGTTATAGCCAGTTTTAAGAAGCTTAAAACGGTCAAAGCAAATTTGTCAGAACGAAATAATTTATCAGCCGTGTTTCATAAATGTCAATGCGAAAAAGAAGCCAACTAAAATTCACTTAATGCGAATGATCGCCGAGTCATTTAAGCCGTCAAAAAAAAAGTAATTGATATTGGCCAAGCAAAGTGCAATCGCAATAAAAACAGCAGAAAATTACTAAATCCGAGCGAGGTAAATGAAATTGTCAAACCGAATGTCTTTAGCGATTGCTGGCAATGCTTCGCCACCTCACTCACATCCAGGACATTGTAAGGTTTAAGGGAATTTCGTCTTACAATATAGAGATTTTTTGAAAAAAAGAACAGCGATAAGAACTTTTTGACCAACTAAAAATATACCAGTCAATAAGTTATGTGTTCTCAATGTGAAGAATCTCCATAGAAAAGGTTTGAAAATCAACTCCACAAATATGCAAATCCGAAAGTCGGCAAGCCAACACTGCCACGTCATACAGTTTGGTGCGTCAATATTAAAAAATCGCACATAGAAAGGCCGGAAAAGAAAAAACATTTATTCACCCTGAAGTGCAGCAC
>NZ_JAMDLG010000019.1 GCF_023721715.1 Parasegetibacter sp. NRK P23 | reverse complement strand
CGTTATAGGCAAGCCTAATTGAGCATTCGTTTTCAAATTAGCCGACAAATGACAGCAAGCCAATTTTACTTTCCATACTTATTTGACCTTGACAAATTCAATGACTTGCTTGCACAATTTGGACTTTCATCCTACCTAAAAATGGACGATAGAATTAAAATGGGCAAAGAACTTGTTGTTACTAAAAAGAGCTTTTTAAACTTTTTGAAACATAAATCAACTTTATTGATAATTCCCTTCGGGGCGACATTAATGATTCAAAATGACAATCTCTTTTATTGGTCAACTGAATACAACAAAATAGACATCAGGCGTATTGGTTTAAAAAATCTGCTTGACACTGCAATTTGTGAAAGTCAATGCATTGACCTTTCGCAATATTTAATAGGACACAATAAGTTTGAAAACAGGCTTGACCTAGTAGATTTTGTCACATACGTAAGAAAAGAAGATTTGAAATATGATCAAGCTTACTACGAGAAATTTATACTAGTTTTCATTAACAAGGACGACATAAACCTAATTCCATTTGACTGGTTTAATAAGTCTGGAGGCGACTATGGTTATGTATGGCCAGCAATTGCAAAGTTTGACAAAGAAAATTTCAAACTGTATGGACAAGGAATGCGAATGTCTGATTTTGCAGTAGACATTGAAAAAGCCTGCCTATAACA
>NZ_JAMDLG010000018.1 GCF_023721715.1 Parasegetibacter sp. NRK P23 | reverse complement strand
AGTAAATTCAATCAAGGCAAGACTGTTTACGTTTTCAACTCCCGGCCATCGCAAAGCCGTTACGTTGCCTGCAACCTTTAAGACCGCTTTACTAGCGTATAGGGCTGACAATTTAAATGAAATCAGAATTATAATTTATAAGACATGAGTTGGGACGTTGTAGTATTTAATTCAAGAATTAAAATTCAGTCAATTGAAGAGGTAGATGAAGAGCAATTGGAGCCGACAGATTTTTGTTATGCTTTAGAGAGTCATTTTGGCCAGATTAAATCAGACGGCAATCATAGGGAAATTAGGGGGAAGACTTTGTTATTGATTATTTTATCGACGAGGAGCCTGTCGGCAATAAAATACTAAGTTTATATGGTGAGCGTGCGCTTTATGAATTGGTTGTTTTAGCTATAAAGTATAATTGGCAAATTTTTGATACTGGCATTGAACAGATGATAGATTTGAAAAATCCATCTGTCAATGGATACGAAAATTTTCAACAGTATCTTGAATATGTACTAAGACAAAAGGATTAAGTGAAAAAAAAGGAAAATAACTGGCGGCATAAAAGCATTGAAAATTTGGAGAAACGTGATTTCGGAAGTTCAGATGATGCTCCCACTAGAATGGTTAAGCGATGTTTGGACTTTTGCAAAGTTTCGCTTGACCAATTCACCGTAGAGGATTTGAGGCTGATTGTTGGGCAAGAGTTTGCGTTGACATATCTTATTCCTTTGGCAATTGAGCATTTACAAAAAGATATTTTTTCAGAAGGAGATTTGTATCCAGGTGACTTACTAAAGAATGTTCTTTCGATTGATAAAGGATTCTGGTTGGAAAATAAAAATTATTGGGACGGAATAAATGGCTTGATTGAACCCAAACGCCGCGATCTGACTGCCAATGATATATCAACGACATTATTTGACACAGCTTTCAGTCAGCCAGGCAGCAGGCAACAATAGTTTACTGAATAGCCGGGCAGACGGGTAATGTGATGTTCTTCTTTCCAATTAAATTCAATCGCGGCAAGACTGTGAACGTTTAAAATCCCGTCCATCAGTAAGCCTTTACGTTACCAGCAACTTTATGACGACAGTAACTTACATAATGAGCATCATAGAAGAATATAATGCAGGATATCGATTTTTTATAAATCTTGAGTTTGACAAGGGAGAAAAATTAAATAGACAATTACTTTCCGATTCAATATTTGAGAATTGCTGTTTTTCTGTTGACTTTTCGCAAACAGACTTCACGAATACAAAGTTTACAAATTGTAATCTGAAATGCAGCGACTTCTCAGGGTGCAATTTGACAAATACAACCTTTGAAAACTGTTCACTTGAAAGTACTGATTTTAAAAATGCTAGAATTTATGGAACAAGGTTGAATAATTGCCATTGTTATGGACAAGTGGTTACGCTGAATACATCCACTGGAGAACTTGAAACCTTCAAAGACTCTTTAGTTAATGAACTCTATAATAATGTTCCCGAGTTTAGCAAGGTTGCAGAGCATTTGAATGACGAATTACCTTATATTGTTTATGAGGAGCTTAGTACAAAACTATTTGAAGATATTACAACAAACAATGGAACTACTAACTTCACCTTAAAGTGCTTTCAGTTTTTCAACTTGCTTGGCGACAGAAATGACGAAAACATTGATAATTTGCTCGTAGTTGGAGTTTATGAAGGACTTTATGCTAATAAAAAATGTAATGACATTGCTCTACAATTACTTGAAGGTCGCAATAAAGATATCTACGAACATTGGATGATAAATGGAAGCATACGTGCAGACTACTAACATAAGAAAAGCTGCTGGTAACATCGGTTTACTGTCAGCCGGGTAAGACGGTAAACGTGATGTTCATTTTTCAAAGTAAATTCACTCACGGCAAGACTGTTTACGTTTCTAAACTCCCGTCCGTCAGTAAGCCGTACCGTTAGTAGCCATTTTAGAGACACCCTACAAGTGAAGAAACTTTTACCAATCATATTGCTTTTTACGGCTTGTACGACAAACCCAAATAAAGTTGACAAAGCCACAGTTTCAAAAGACACTTTGGTATCACAAAGTTCACAACGCAAAGACATTTCTGACCCAACAAACACTTTAAACGGCAAGACAGAAACATTAGAGTTAAACTATATTGTTTGGGGCTGTGCTTGTGCTAATTGGGTGACACCTGCTGACTTTAAAAAGTACGAAGATGATAAACTTGCAGAGCATTGCATTTTTATTGAGCCGGCAAACAAAGATTTAAAACTACCTATGTACTTTGACCCAGGACGACACTTTATTAAAGTTACAGGACAGTTTTATGTAAGGCCAGACTATCCAAAGGGAACAATTAAAGGCGAAGAACAGTTAGACAAAGCAAAAGTGTTTCGTTATACAAAGATTGATGTGTTCAAAAAGGATATTGAATATTCAACAAAAGACGACACGACACTTAACTTATCTTACAACGCAATAGAATGTACTTGTGCTCAATGGAGTGACACAAAATCATCGACTGACACTGTAAGAGAATATTATTTTTTAGAGCCTGCTAGTGATAAACTCATCAAAGCTGACAAATTGTGGCAAGGCAACAATCTTCCGTTACAAATTCAAGTAACTGGACAAATCGTTTCTTATGCAGGTTATCCTACTGGTTACAATCCAACCAAAGGCGACCCAAAAGCAGAAATGGTTTTTCGTTACACAAAAATAAAAGTCATTAGAAACGGGCAGACAAAAAACGGCTACTAACAGTAGTTTACTGAATAGCCGGGTAGACGGGGTACGTGGTAAGTGGTGTTCAGTTTTTAAAATAAATTCACTCGCGGCAAGACTGTTTACGTTTCTAAAATCCCGGCCATCAGTAAGCCGTACCGTTGGGCGAAAATTTATGAACAGCAAAAATTTAATTTTCTATTCTGGACTAAGAAAAAATATTGGAAGACCTAAATTTTTTGGTGTTTGTGATATTACAGTATTTCGTTTTTTGCAATGCTCCTCATTTATTGAATCCCGCTAAGCAACTTTGACAGAGGGATGTTTAACGCGGTTGAAATTTCATAAAGGGAAAATATAGTTGGATTCACCTTGCCGTTTTCAATCTTTTCAATTGCTTGACGATCTTTACTACAAGCCCTTGCTAAGTCAGCTTGACTCCAGCCAGCTTGAGTTCTTAATTCAATTATTCTCTGACCAATTTTTGTTTGTAGTTGTATCTTATTCACTATGCTAATTTGGTTTATTTGCTAAATAAAAGCGTCATATTTTATTTGACAGTTCAAGAAAGATCGCTAGATTTGTCATATAAAATTTGACAAGATGGAAAAAGTGAGAAAGACAAAGGTTTACTCTGAAATTAGGCAAAGGACCTATGATTGTGTCAGCGGCCCCCAATTCCGTCAGTTTTAGAGTAGAGTTATCTCTTTATCTTTAAACAGTTAACTACGATGAAAAAGACAAGATTTACCGAGAGCCAAATAGTGGCTGCGATCAAGCAACAGGAA